>NZ_JBHWKO010000003.1:386287-409811 GCF_042731035.1 Streptomyces sp. NPDC059895 | reverse complement strand
GTTGATAGGCCGGATCTGGAAGCACGGTAACGTGTGGAGGTGACCGGTACTAATAGGCCGAGGGCTTGTCCTCAGTTGCTCGCGTCCACTGTGTTGGTTCTGAAACCACGAACAGCCCCACGTTGTCACAGGCGTGGTGCGGCTGACAGTTTCATAGTGTTTCGGTGGTTATAGCGTGAGGGAAACGCCCGGTTACATTCCGAACCCGGAAGCTAAGCCTTACAGCGCCGATGGTACTGCAGGGGGGACCCTGTGGGAGAGTAGGACGCCGCCGAACAATTTTTGAGAAATCCCCCGTGCCGGACGGCACGGGGGATTTCTGCGTTTAGGGTCGAGAACATGGACTACGGGCTCTCCTGCGAGAGCCCTTTTTTGCGTCATAGGCGTCCGGCCGCTTTCAGGGCCAGGTAAGCGTCTGCCAGGGTCGGCGCCAGTTCGTCGGGGGGTGCGTCGACAACCGTGACTCCATGGCGGCGGAGGTGTTCGGCGGTGTGGTGGCGTTCCGTCTGCGCCTGGGCGGCCGCGGCGGCTTCGTAGACGGCATCGATGGTGCCGCGGGCCTGGGCCATCCCCGCGATATGAGGGTCGGCGACAGAGGCGAGGAGGACGGTGTGGCGTTGGGTGAGTTGTGGGAGGAGCGGTAGCAGACCCGCTTCGATGGGGGCGGCGTCCAGCGCCGTCAGGAGCACGATCAGGGAGCGGCGGGGGGCCGTACGAAGGGCGGTGGCGGTGAGACCGCGGGCGTCCGTCTCGATCAGCTCCGGCTCCAGGGCGGCCGTCGCGGAGACCAGTGACGGGAGCAGGTCACGGGCGGTCCTGCCCTGGACCAGGGCGCGTACCCGGCGGTCGTAGGCAAGGAGGTCGACGCGGTCCCCGGCGCGGGAGGCCAGGGCGGCCAGGAGCAGGGCCGCGTCCAGGGAGGCGTCGAGGCGGGGGGCGTCGCCGACGCGGCCCGCGGAAGTGCGTCCGGTGTCCAGAACCAGGAGGATGCGGCGGTCGCGCTCGGGGCGCCACGTGCGGACGGCGACCGTGGACTGACGGGCGGTGGCACGCCAGTCGATGGAACGGGTGTCGTCGCCGGGGACGTAGGCGCGGAGACTGTCGAACTCCGTGCCCTCGCCTCGGGTCAGGGCGCTGGTGCGGCCGTCGAGTTCGCGGAGACGGGCCAGTTTCGACGGGAGATGCTTGCGGCTGGTGAACGGGGGGAGGACCCGCACGGTCCAGGGGACCTTGTGGGTGCCCTGGCGGGAGAAGAGGCCGAGAGGGCCGTAGGAGCGGATGGTGACGCGGTCGGCGTGGCGGTCACCGCGGCGGGTGGGGCGCAGGCGGGTGGTGAGGCGGCGGCGTTCACCGGCGGGGATCGTGAGCCGGTGGCGGGACGCGGTGAACTCCGTGCCGGGCTGCCAGCTGCTGGGGGGCCAGGCGTCGCGGAGGCGGGCGCGCAGCAGGCGCCGGGACGGGTTGGTGATCGTCAGGATGACGTCGGCGGTGTCGCCTAGGCGTACGGAGGTGTCGCCGGAGCGGGTCAGACGCAGGCGGCGTACGGGGGCGGCGAGGGCGTAGTCGCAGGCGCAGGCCGCGGCCAGGGAGGCGTTGACGGCGAGGATGCCCGTCCAGCCGGGTTCCCAGATACCGACGGGGAGGGAGCCGAGGGCCGCGACGAGGGCGGCGCGTCCGGTGAGGGCCATCAGCGGGGGACGGGGACGTGGGCGAGGACGGCGTTGATGACCGAGTCGGCCGTGACGCCCTCCATCTCCGCTTCCGGGCGGAGCTGCACGCGGTGGCGGAGGGTCGGCAGAGCGAGGGCTTTGACGTCGTCGGGGATGACGTAGTCGCGGCCGGTCAGCCATGCCCAGGCGCGTGCGGTGGACAGGAGGGCGGTCGCGCCGCGGGGGGAGACGCCGAGGGTGAGGGAGGGGGACTCGCGGGTGGCTCGGCAGATGTCGACGACGTAGGCGGTGATCTCCGGGGCGACGGTCGTGCCGGCGACGGCCGCTCGGGCCGCTTCGAGGTCGGCGGCGCCCGCCACGGGCCGTACGCCGGCGGCGCGCAGGTCGCGCGGGTCGAAGCCGTCCGCGTGGCGGGTGAGGACGTCGATCTCGTGCCGGCGGGAGGGGAGGGGGACGGTGAGTTTGAGGAGGAAACGGTCCAGCTGGGCTTCGGGCAGGGGGTAGGTGCCCTCGTACTCGACCGGGTTCTGGGTCGCGGCGACCAGGAACGGGTCGGGGAGGGGGCGGGGGGTGCCGTCGACGGTGACCTGGCGTTCCTCCATGGCTTCGAGGAGGGAGGACTGGGTCTTCGGCGGGGTGCGGTTGATCTCGTCGGCGAGGAGCAGGTTGGTGAAGACCGGGCCGGGCTGGAAGGAGAACTCGGCGGTGCGGGCGTCGTAGACGAGGGAGCCGGTGACGTCGCTGGGCATGAGGTCGGGGGTGAACTGGACGCGTTTGGTGTCGAGGTCGAGGGCCGCGGCGAGGGCGCGGACGAGCAGGGTCTTGGCGACGCCGGGGACCCCTTCGAGGAGGACGTGGCCGCGGCACAGGAGGGCGACGACGAGGCCGGTCACGGCGGGGTCCTGGCCGACCACGGCCTTGGCGATCTCGGCCCGCAGGGCTTCCAGGGAGGCGCGGGCGTCGCCCGGGTCCCCGGTCTTCCCGGCGTTGTCAGTGGTCGGGTCCATCATGGACGGCGTACCTCTCTTTCGAGGGCGTCGAGTCGGTCGGCGAGCGCGATCAGCGCCTGGTCGTCGCCGGGTGGCGGGCCGAAGAGGAGGGGGTGCAGGGACTGTCCGTCGCCGCCGTTCAGGTGGGCGGACAGGGCGGCAAGGAGCGTTTCGGGCGTGTGGGCCTGGGCGGCGGGGAGGCCGACGAGAGGGGCGAGGCGGGTGCGGGTCGTGGAGCGAAGAGCGGTGGCCGCGCGGTCGCGTGCGCGGGTCTTGCGGTAGAGACGGGCGCGGCCTTCGGCGGTTTCGGAGGCGCGGATCGCGACGGGGAGTTTCTCGGGCACGAGCGGGCCTAGCCGGCGTGCCCTCCACAGGGCGGCGAGGGCTGCCGCGACCAAGAGCTGCAGGGTGCCCCAGAGCCAGCCCGAGGGGAGCAGTTCGAAGAGGCTCTTGTCGTCGTCCGGGGCGGTGGCGGAGGAGTCGGAGAGCGAGGGGAGGTACCAGGCCAGGTGAGGGCGGGAGCCGAGGAGCTGGAGGGCGAGCGAGGCGTTGCCCTGCTCGTCGAGGCGGTCGTTGAACAGGATGTCGGGGGCGCCGAGCACGACGGTGTCGCCGTCGCCGGAGGGCGCCGGGAGGCGCAGGAGGGTGGCGAGGCGGTTGCTGGGGTAGCACTCGTCGGCGTCGCGGAGGGTGGTGGTGTAGCGGATGCCGCCGGTGTCGGCGGTGCCGGCGCGGCGGGCGGCGGGCAGCGCACAGGCCGGCGCGAGGGTGGACTCGCGGCTGGCGGCGGGGTCCGCGGCGACGCCGGGGGCGAGTGTCCCCACCGACCAGCTGCCGGGGGCGACGAGGACGGTGCGGCCGCCGGAGTCGGCGGTCGCCGCGTGCAGCCGGCGCTGCTGGCGTTGTGTCAGCAGATCGGGGTCGGCGACGAGGAGGGTGGTGTCCGGGGCGGCGGCGGCTCGGGCGTCCCTCAGGGTGGTGACGACACGGGTGGTGACGCCGTGCTGGGAGAGGAGCTCCGCCACGGCGCGACTGCCGTAGGGGTCGGCGGAGCGCGGGTCGAGTGCGCCGTGCCGGGCGTCGGAGCGGAGCGCGGCGAGGGCGACGGCCCCGGCCAGCAGGAGTACGAGGGCGAGGGCGATGCCCCGCGCGCGGGTCCACAGGTGGCGGGCGGTGGGCGAGGCCGAGGTGGAGGGCGGCGGGGCCTCGGCCGTCATGTCGGAGCTCCGGGGCGGGTGTGGTGGTCCGCGGTGGGGGTGCTGCTGTGGATGGGCTGGGGTGCGGTGTCGTCCAGGTCGCGGTCGAGGCCGGCGATGCGGTGGTACGCCTGGTCGGTGGCGGTGCGGCCGCCGTACGTGACGTCGTCGAAGTCGCGGGCGGCGGCGTGCAGCCGCTCGGTGTGGGAGGGCAGGGAGCGGCCGGCCTCCGAGGCGGCCTCGTCGGCGGTGCGGCCGGGACGGACGTCGAGGAGTGCGCGTTCCTCCAGGGCGCGGACGATGGCGCGCATGCGTTCCTGGACGGCCTGGTTCCAGTGGCCCTGGGCGGCGTGCGCCTCGGCGGTCGCGCGGTGGTGGGCGGCGCTGCGGGGGCGGTCGTCGAACAGGGCGGCGGCGGGGGCGGGCCGGCGGCTCGGGGTGCCGAGGCGCCACCACAGGGCGGCCAGGGCGGCGGCGACGGCCAGGACGATCACGACCAGGCCGACCGCTCCGCCCGGGGTGGCGGTGGAGGCTGCGGTGAGCAGGCCGCCGATCCAGTCCCACAGGCCGTTCAGGAAGCGTTCGAACAGGGTGGGGTCGTTCTCGTGGTACAGCCGCTCGGACAGCTCGCGCCGGGCCGCTTCCCGCGCCGGATCGCGGGGGACCGTCACCGGCGGCTCGTCGCCTCGCAAGGACAGGGGGAGGCCGTCGCCGGTCCGCAGCAGCGCGTGTACGGCCCGGTCGGCGGCGTGTGTCAGGGCCGACGGGGCCGGGGCGGGCGTGCCGCGCGGCACCGCGGCGGGCACGGCGCCGCCCGGCGGCGGTGCCGGCAGGGCTGTGAGGACTGCCCCCGTCAGGCTCACCGCATCAGCTCCGTGGCGGGGTGCCGGGGGAGGGGGTGCCGTAGCCCTGGACGCCGGCGGCGCTGGCCAGGTCGAGGTCGAGGGCCTCGCGGCGGATGCGCAGGTCGACGTAGAGGAGGGCGGCCACGCCCGCCGTGATCGGGAGCGTGATCATGGAGCCGATCACCGAGCCGATCCCGCTGACGATGAGGTACGACCAGCCGAGGTCGGTGTCGCCCTGCGTGAAGGCGGAGATCCCTCCCTCGCCGAGGGCGGCACCGAGCAGGGCGAAGGGGACCACCACGATCGTCGCGATGAGGTTGGCGAGGATCATGGACAGCAGCTGGATTCCGAAGACCCGCCACCAGGAGCCGCGCACCAGCTTCGCGGAGCGGGCCAGCGACTTCTTGATGCCCTGCTTCTCCAGCATCAGCGTGGGCGAGGCGAGGGAGAAGCGGGTGAGCAGCCACGCCACGACGACGAGGGCCGCGATGACGCCCAGCGCGGACAGTCCGTCACCGGCGGCGCCGCCCACCAGGACGCCCGGCAGGGCGCCCACGACGACGACCGCGACCGCCATCAGCATCAGGAAGAAGACCAGGCCGAACAGCCGTGGCACCTGGGGGCGGGCGTCGCGCCAGGCCTCGCCGGTCGTCACCGGCCTGCCGAGGACCGCGCGGCTGGTGACGGTCGTCAGCAGCGCGGTCGCCGTGATGCTGCCGACGAGGGCGATCAGGAAGACGACGCCCGAGTCGAGCGCGACGTCGACCATGGCGCGCCACTTCTCGTCCACCGTGGCGTACGGGTCGCTGAGCGCGGCCGTGCTGGCGCTGTCGTCGAGGAACAGGCCCTGGACGAGGACGATGACGACCTCCATGACGACGGCGACCGTCAGGGAGATGCCGAGGACAGTGCGCCAGTGGGTGCGCATGGTGGAGACGGCGCCGTCGAGGATCTCGCCCACACCGAGCGGGCGCAGCGGGATCACGCCGGGTTTGACGGCGGGCGGAGGGCCGCCCCAGCCGGCACCCCAGCCGCCGTATCCGCCGTATCCGCCGGGAGTGCCGTATCCGCCGGGAGCGTTGTGGCCTCCATGGCCTCCGTGGCCTCCGTGGCCTCCGTGGCCGCCGGGGCCTGTGGGGCCGGGGCCGCCGGGCGGGCGGGTTCCCCAGCCGGGGCCGGGCGGGGGAGGCGGGGGGGACTGCGCCGGGTTGCGGGGGCCCGCGGGCGCGGACCACGACGCCGGTGGAGGCTGATCCTTGGACCACTTCGCGCCGGAGCCCTGCGGGTTCGCGGACGGCTGGTCCGAGGGCTGCGTACCGCCGGGTCGGTCGGCGGAATCGGCAGGGTGGGACGCCCCGGGCTCCTGTCCGTCGGACGGGGCGGATCCGGGCGATGCCCAGCCCGGAGTGTCGTTCATCGTCGCTCCTTCACGGTGCCCGACCGCAGGCGCGGCGGAGGCAGGTTGGGAGCCATCGTGCCATGGGGCGGTCATCGACGGACCGGCCGCGGTCGGGGCTGCACACCTTCAATTGTCCGCCGGATAACGGGCAGACTGACGACATGGCTGATCAGTACGCGCAACCTGGCGAGCACAAGCGGCCCACCGACATACCGGCGATCCGCTGGGAGGAACCACCCGAAGGTCCCGTACTGGTGCTCCTGGACCAGACGAGGCTGCCGGCCGAGGAACAGGAACTGGTCTGTACGGACGCGTCCGCGCTGGTGGAGGCGATCCGTTCGCTCGCCGTGCGCGGGGCGCCGCTGCTCGGTATCGCCGGGGCGTACGGCGTCGCGCTCGCCGCCGCGCGCGGCTTCGACGTGGACGAGGCCGCGGTCGCGCTCGAAGGAGCCCGGCCCACCGCGGTGAACCTCTCCGTCGGCGTGCGCCGGGCCCGCTCGGCCTACCGGGCGGAACTCGCCCAGGGCGGCGGTCACGAACAGGGCGCCCGGGCCGCGCTGGCCGCCGCGCGCCGGCTCCACCGGGAGGACGCCGAGGCGAGCACCCGGATTGCGGGGCACGGACTGGCCCTCCTCGACGAACTGCTGCCCGGTGGCGGGCACCGGGTCCTCACCCACTGCAACACCGGCTCGCTGGTGTCGGGTGGCGAGGGGACGGCGTTCGCGGTGGCGCTCGCCGCGCACCGGGCCGGGCGGCTCCGGCGGCTGTGGGTGGACGAGACGCGCCCCCTGCTGCAGGGCGCGCGCCTGACCGCGTACGAAGCGGGCCGCAACGGCATGGCGTACACGCTGCTCACGGACAACGCGGCGGGGTCGCTGTTCGCGGCCGGTGAGGTGGACGCCGTGCTGATCGGGGCGGACCGCATCGCGGCCGACGGCTCCGTGGCGAACAAGGTGGGCAGCTATCCGCTCGCCGTGCTCGCCCGCTACCACCACGTGCCGTTCATCGTGGTGGCGCCGGTGACGACGGTGGACCCGGACACCCCCGACGGGGCGTCGATCGAGGTCGAGCAGCGTCCGGCGTTCGAGGTGACGGAGGTGACGGCGCCGCAGGTGCCGGTGGCGGGTGCCGGCGGGGGGATTCCCGTCGCGCCTCTGGGGACGCAGGCGTACAACCCGGCGTTCGACGTGACGCCGCCCGAGCTGGTGACGGCGATCGTCACCGAGGACGGTGTGGTGTCGCCGGTGACCGCCGAGGGCCTCGCGGAGCTGTGCGCCCGGCCGCGCCGGGTGACGACCGGCTGATCGCCGCGCCGCGGAGGGGACGGACATGGCGGAGGGGACGGACATGGCCGGGGGCGGGGACCGGCCTGCCCGGCACAAGCCGTTGGTTTCCCCGTGGGGATCGCGCCGGGAGTGTCCGGATCGGACCGGCAGCGCGTGGCTACCCGCGGTCCCTGCCGGAGCCCCCACAGGCGCGGCAGTGGTCCTTGAACCGAGTACCTCTGCCTCGGCAGACGCCACACGTCCCGGGAGGGAGCGGGCTGCCGTACTCCACGATCAGGCCGATCACGACAAAGAGGACTATCAGGATCACGGTCACTGTCATCGTGGAGCGCCTTGGGCCTGTGGACCGGGCTTCCATCGTGCCGACGGTCCCGTCGCGGTGGAAGGCAGCGTGCGGGGGCGTGCGGGTGCATCGGGGGGTCGGCGGCGCGGCCGGCTGTCGGGCGCGGGGGACGGGTGGTGCGGTCCGGGGCGATGCCGCCCGGGGCGGCGGGGGCGACCGGTGAGGTGGCAGGGCCCGGCCGGAGGGAACGATCCTCCGGCGGCCGGGCTGACAGCAGCGCCGACATCGACGACGGCGGACGGGGGCAGACAGTGACGGTTCGGTACGGCTATGGTCACTGGCCGGTGACCCTGCTCACCTGCGCCACCTTCACCGTTATGAGAATGGGATGATGTCGTTTATGAAGGGACGAGTCCTTGTCGTCGACGACGACACCGCACTGGCCGAGATGCTCGGTATCGTGCTGCGTGGTGAAGGTTTTGAACCGTCTTTCGTAGCCGACGGCGACAAGGCGCTGGCCGCTTTCCGTGAGGCCAAACCCGACCTGGTGCTGCTGGACCTGATGCTGCCCGGACGGGACGGTATCGAGGTGTGCCGCCTGATCCGGGCGGAGTCCGGGGTGCCGATCGTGATGCTCACGGCCAAGAGCGACACCGTCGACGTGGTCGTCGGGCTGGAGTCCGGCGCCGACGACTACATCGTGAAGCCGTTCAAGCCGAAGGAGCTGGTCGCCCGCATCCGGGCGCGGCTGCGGAGGTCGGAGGAGCCCGCGCCGGAGCAGCTCGCCATCGGTGACCTCGTCATCGACGTGGCCGGGCACTCCGTGAAGCGGGACGGGCAGTCGATCGCGCTGACCCCGCTGGAGTTCGACCTGCTGGTCGCGCTCGCCCGCAAGCCGTGGCAGGTGTTCACGCGGGAAGTCCTGCTCGAACAGGTGTGGGGCTACCGGCACGCGGCCGACACCCGTCTGGTCAACGTGCACGTACAGCGGCTGCGGTCCAAGGTCGAGAAGGACCCGGAACGGCCGGAGATCGTGGTGACCGTCCGTGGCGTCGGATACAAGGCAGGACCGAGCTGACATGTCCGGAGACAGTGCCGCTTCGGCCCCCGGCCGGTCCGGGGCCCGTCCGGGGCGGCCTGTCGGCCGGAAGACGGCCGGATCACGCCTCGGTCAGCTCTTCGACGCGGGACTGCTGCACGGCGGAATCCGCAACAGCCCCGTCCTGAGGCTCCTGCTGCGTTGGGTGCGTCGCCCCCTGCTGCCCGTCATGCGGCTGTGGCGGCGCAACATCCAGCTCAAGGTCGTCGTCACCACCCTGCTGATGTCCCTCGGCGTCGTCCTGCTGCTCGGCTTCGTCGTCATCGGACAGGTGCGCAACGGACTGCTGGACGCCAAGGTCAAGGCCTCCCAGAGCCAGGCCACCGGAGGCTTCGCCGTCGCCAAGCAGAAGGCCGACGAGGCCGCCAGCGCGGCCGCCGACGACGACAGCGCCGTGGACGGGGGAACGTCACAGAACGTCATCGAATGGATGAGCGAACTCGTGTCGTCGCTCTCCAGCGGCGGCCAGGGCGCCTTCGACGTCGTCACCCTGCCCCCCGGCGACGACAGCGGCGGCGGACGCGGCCCCCGGGCCTCCGGCTACGTCGACCCCAACAAGAGCGTCCCCGACGACCTCCGTACCCGCGTCAACACCAGCACCGGCGCCGCCCAGAGCTACACCCGCATCATCTACAGCAACGACAAGGAGTCCCAGCCGGCCCTCGTCATCGGCAAACAGCTCAACGACCCCAACGGCGAGTCCTACGAGCTGTACTACCTCTTCCCGCTCACCCAGGAGGAGAAGTCCCTCAGCCTCGTCAAGGGCACCCTCGCCACCGCCGGCCTCTTCGTCGTCGTCCTCCTCGGCGCCATCGCCTGGCTCGTCGTGCGGCAGGTCGTCACCCCCGTGCGGATGGCGGCAGGGATCGCCGAGCGACTGTCCGCCGGACGCCTCCAGGAACGGATGAAGGTCACCGGCGAGGACGACATCGCCCGGCTCGGCGAGGCCTTCAACAAGATGGCGCAGAACCTCCAGCTGAAGATCAACCAACTGGAGGACCTGTCCCGGATGCAGCGGCGGTTCGTCTCCGACGTGTCGCACGAACTGCGCACCCCCCTGACGACCGTCCGCATGGCCGCCGACGTCATCCACGAGGCCCGCGAGGACTTCGACCCCGTCACCGCGCGGTCGGCGGAACTCCTCGCCGACCAGCTCGACCGCTTCGAGTCGCTCCTCGCCGACCTGCTCGAGATCAGCCGCTTCGACGCCGGCGCCGCCGCCCTGGAAGCCGAACCGATCGACCTGCGCGATGTCGTGCGCCGTGTCGTCAGCGGGGCCGCACCGCTCGCCGAGCGCAAGGGCACGACCGTACGGGTCCGCGGCGACCAGCAGCCCGTCGTCGCCGAAGCCGACGCACGCCGCGTCGAACGCGTCCTGCGCAACCTCGTCGTCAACGCCGTCGAACACGGCGAGGGCAAGGACGTCGTCGTCAGACTCGCCTCCGCCGGCGGCGCGGTCGCCGTCGCCGTACGCGACTACGGCGTCGGACTCAAGCCCGGCGAGGCCACACGCGTCTTCAGCCGCTTCTGGCGCGCCGACCCGGCACGCGCGCGTACCACGGGCGGCACCGGGCTCGGCCTGTCCATCGCCCTGGAGGACGCCCGGCTGCACGGCGGCTGGCTCCAGGCCTGGGGCGAGCCGGGCGGCGGCTCACAGTTCCGGCTCACCCTGCCCAGGACCGCCGACGAGCCGCTGCGAGGCTCCCCGATACCGCTGGAACCCAAGGACTCGCGCCGCAACCGCGGACTCGACGACGCCGGTGAGCCGCGCGGCGGGGGCCAGAAGAGCGCCACCGTGCCCGTGCAGCCCGCGGCCGGTGAGCAGCGGCCCCCGCTCACCCCCCGGCCGGCCCCGCCCGCCCCCACCGCCGACCCCACGGCACTGCCCGGCAACGGCGCACGCGTCGTCCCCCGGCCCGCCACCGGCACCCGCCGGCCGGACGAACCGCCCGCCACCGGGACGGCACGCGAGGAGACACGCGAGGAGACACCCGGCCGGACGGGCACCCGACCCGGCGGCTCGGACCAGCAAGGGGAGGCATTTCGTGAGCGCTGACCGCGAGGGGAGACGTGAGGCGGGCGCTGACCCCGAGGGGGGACGCGCGAGGGGAGCCATGGCGCGGGCCGGCCTTGAGGAAACGCGTGCCGCGGGCGCACGCCGCGGCGGGAACCGCCGGCGCACGCCGGCGCGCACACTGGCCTACGCCGCCTGCGGTGTCCTACTGCTGGCCGGGTGCGCCTCCATGCCTGACAGCGGCGACCTCCAGGGCGTCGAATCCACTCCGCGCCAGGACACCCAGGTACGGGTCTTCGCGATGCCGCCCCGCGACGACGCCCCGCCCTCCGAAATCGTCCAAGGCTTCCTCGAAGCGCTGACCAGCGACGACCCGCGCTACTCCACGGCCCGCCAGTACCTCACCACCAAGGCCGCACAACGCTGGGAACCCGACAGCTCCACGACGGTCCTCGCCGACGGGCCCGGCACCGAGGTCGTCCAGTCCGGCGACAGGGACAACGGCGACGACTTCGCCTTCGAACTGACCGGCACCGAAGTCGCCACCCTCGACGCCCAGCAGTCCTACGCACCCACCTCCGGCAACTACCGCCGGACCGTGTACCTCACCCGCGACAAGAAGACCCGGCAGTGGCGCATCGACGCACTCCCCCAAGGCGTCGTCATGGGCAAGTCGGACTTCCAACGCAACTTCATGTCCGTCAACAAGTACTACTTCGCCTCCAACACCACCTCCACGGGCGCCGGCCGGCCCATGGCCGTCGCCGACCCCGTCTACGTGCGCGAACGCGTCGACCCCATGACCCAGATGGTGCGCTCCCTGCTCAACGGCCCCACCAGCTGGCTGGAACCCGTCGTCAGGTCCAGCTTTCCCACCGGCACGGCACTCACCCAGGACGTCACCGCGCTCACCCTGGACGACCGCAACAAACTCACCGTGCCGCTCAACGACAAAGCGGCCCGCATCGGCCAGGGCAAGTGCGACGAGATGGCCGCCCAGCTGCTGTTCACCCTCCAGAGCCTCAGCCCCACCGTCGACGAGATCGAACTGCGCGCCGGCGGCAGACAACTGTGCACCCTCAGCGACGACCGCGCCACAGCCGTGGCCGACCGCGGCGCGGAGACCAGCCCCGACTACCTGTACTTCATCGACAGCGGCCACCGGCTCGTCCGCATGCCCAACAGCGGCAGCGGCAGCGGCAGCGCCCGGGCCGAAGCGGTACCCGGAGCGCTCGGCGACGGCAGCAAGCAGCTGCGCTCCGTCGCCGTGGCCCGCGACGAGGACACCGCCGCCGGCGTCTCCCTCGACGGCAAGGCCCTCTACGTCACCCCCACCACGGCCGGCAACGCCCTCGGCCAACCCCTCCTCCAGAGCAAGGGCAAGACCGAGACCGACCGGCTCACCACACCCAGCTGGGACGCCCAGGGCGACCTGTGGGTCGCCGACCGCGACCCCACCGCCCCCCGGCTGCTCCTCCTGGAGAAGGGCGGCGGCCAGCCCCTCACCGTCCTCACACCCGGCCTGGACGGACGCATCAACGCCGTCCGGGTCGCCGCCGACGGAGCACGCATCGCGCTCGTCGTGGACAAGGACGGCAAGCAGTCCCTGCTCATCGGACGCATCGAACGCGACCGGACCGGAGCGCAGCCCACCGTCTCCGTCCAGGAACTGCGCTCCGCCACACCCGACCTCGAACAGGTCACCGCCATGTCCTGGGCCGGAGACAGCCGGCTCGTCGTCGTCGGACGCGAGACCGGCGGAGTCGAACAGGTGCAGTACGTGCAGTGCGACGGCTCCGTTCCCGAAACCGGCACCCTGCCCGGCCTCACCGAAGTGACCAGCATCGCCGCCTCCGAGGACAGCGACGCCCCGCTCTTCGCCACCTCCAAGGACGGACTGCTGTGGCTGCCCGGAGGGAGCGGATGGCGGACGTTGAAGGAGACGGCTTCGGCGGCGCTCTATCCGGGGTGAAGCGGAGTTCCCGTGAGGGTGGTGTTCCCGTGAGGGCGGTGTTCCTCCCGTGAGGGCGGTGTTCCGGTTGGGGCCGTTGTTTTCCGGGGAAACGCCGGGGGACTTCGCCCAGCACGTGCGCGGTTGATCTGCATTGCTCGCGCGGCTCGCTGTTCGTCCAGGGAGCCGGTGTCTTTCCCCGTCGCCTTTCGGGACTTTTCCACAGGTGGTTTTCCACAGGGGTGGTCGGCTCACTCCGACCCCGGCACAGTAGTCCCCATGGAAGGCCTTCGGCAGTGGTGGCAGGAACTGACCGGCCTGGTGCTGCCGGCTGACTGCGCGGGCTGCGGACAGGCCCGTACGGTGCTCTGCCCGGAGTGCCGTGCCGCACTCGGCGCCACCGCGCCGCGCCGTGTGCGACCGGACCCCGAACCACCCGGGCTGCCCGCCGTGCACGCGGCGGCCCGATACGCCGACGAGGTACGCGCCGTGCTGCTGGCGCACAAGGAACGCGGGGCGCTGGCTCTGGCGCGGCCGTTGGGGGAGGCGCTGGCGGGGGCGGTGGGGGTGGGGTTGGGGGAGGGGGAGGGGGAGGGGGAGGGGGAGGGGCCCCCACCCCTCCGAGAAGCCGGAGAACACAGAGCCGCACACACCACCGGCCCCCGCACCGTCCCCGCCGGCATCCTCCTCGTCCCTCTCCCCTCCTCCCCCCGAGCCGTCCGAGCCCGAGGGCACGACCCGGCTCGTCGTATCGCCCTCGCGGCCGCCGCCGCGTTGCGCAGGGCGGGGGCGCCGGTGCGGGTGGCCGCGGTGCTGCGGCAGCGGCGGGTGGTGGCCGACCAGTCGGTGCTCGGCTCCCGGCAGCGGCTCGAGAACCTGGTGGGCGCGCTGGCCGTGGTGCCCGGTGGGGCGCGGGTGTTGTGCGGCGGCCCGGTGGTACTCGTCGACGACCTCGTCACGACGGGTGCCTCGCTGGCGGAGGCGGCGCGTGCCGTGCGGGCTGCGGTGGCCCGGGAGCGGGACACGGGGAACGCGGCGCCCGCACGGGCGACCGGGGCGACCGGGGCCGCCGGGGCCGCCGGGGCGACCGGGGCGGCTGGGGCGGTCGAGTGGACGGCGCGTGTTGAAGGCGCGACGGCTGTGTACGGGCGCGTCACCCGGGAAGGCAGAGAGGTACGGCCGTCCGGAGCACAGGAGGGAGATGCGGGACGGATGCCGGCGGGGACCGCCGGCGTCGGCGGTGCAGGTCAGGTGGTCTGCGCGGCCGTGGTGGCGGCGCCGCCGGACGCTTTCGAAATAAACCGGAACCGGCGACGAAGTTGAGTCGTTGCAGGTAATAGAAGCGTGAATTCACCTGAACGGAGGTACGTCGCAGTAGAGGGTGACGACATCCGTCCGGGCGAGATATGTTCGGTGTGAGGGAAAGCCGCAGGCCACACCCCTCCATTGCGAATGCCGTGCTGCGGTTTTCGTTAATCACCCGCAGCACCTGGGTGGAGATCTCGCCCATGGGGGAGGAGGAGGTGTAAGTCACCGAGTCCGAGGTTCCGGTGCTCACCGGAGTCTGGTGCAAAAGGGAGATGCTCCGCCGTGGATGCGGAGCGATCCGGGAACGGAGTTCTGCGTGGACATCGTCGTCAAGGGCCGCAAGACCGAGGTGCCCGAGCGGTTCCGCAAGCACGTGGCCGAGAAGCTGAACCTGGAGAAGATCCAGAAGCTCGACGGCAAGGTGATGAGCCTCGACGTCGAGGTGTCCAAGGAGCCCAACCCCCGACAGGCCGACCGGAGTGACCGAGTGGAGATCACGCTCCGCTCCCGGGGTCCGGTGATCCGGGCGGAGGCAGCGGCCAGCGACCCGTACGCGGCACTCGACCTGGCGGCGGAGAAGCTGGACGCCCAGCTGCGCAAGCAGCACGACAAGCGCTACACCCGGCGCGGCGCACGCCGGATCTCGGCAGCGGAGGTCTCCGACCAGGTCCCGGGCGTCGCGACCCTCGACGGCAACGGCCGTCTCACCTCGGCCGAGGAGGCGGAGAGCGTCCCCACCAAGCGGATCGGCTCGCTCGAGGTGCAGGGCGACGGCCCCCTCGTGGTGCGCGAGAAGACCCACGTCGCCGCACCCATGACCCTTGACCAGGCCCTCTACGAGATGGAACTGGTCGGGCACGACTTCTACCTCTTCGTCGACTCCGAGACGAAGGAACCCAGCGTCGTCTACCGGCGCCACGCCTACGACTACGGCGTGATCCACCTCAGGACGGACACGATGGTCACGCAGACGCACGCGCCCGAGGCGGGCGGCGCGCTGGGCGGTTGACCCGGTCCCGTGACAGCTGAGCAGGTGCCCCTGGAGCGCTGGTATGCGCCCCAGGGGCACCCGTGTGCGACCCCTTCGCGCACCGCTCTGTCACCCCGTTGTCGTCCGGGCATGGAATCATGGCGGCAACGGCTCAACCGGTGGGCCGTTGCCTTGCGTTGGCGATGGCACTGGACCACGGCCACAGCCTTCAGGGGGAGGAACGATGGCGGACAGCTTCGGACCGATGCGTGACGGGGATGCCGTCGACGGCGTCGTCGGCATGGGCCCGGACGCGGGCACTCCTCGCAAGGAGCCGATCAGAGTCCTTGTCGTGGACGACCACGCCCTGTTCCGCCGTGGACTGGAGATCGTGCTCGCGGCCGAGGAGGACATCCAGGTCGTGGGCGAGGCGGGCGACGGCGCCGAGGCCGTGGACAAGGCGGCCGACCTGCTGCCGGACATCGTGCTGATGGATGTGCGGATGCCCAAGCGCGGTGGTATCGAGGCGTGCACGTCCATCAAGGAGGTGGCCCCCAGCGCGAAGATCATCATGTTGACGATCAGCGACGAGGAGGCCGATCTCTACGACGCGATCAAGGCGGGCGCGACCGGATACCTCCTGAAGGAGATCTCCACGGACGAGGTCGCTACGGCGATCCGCGCCGTGGCCGACGGGCAGTCGCAGATCAGCCCCTCCATGGCGTCGAAGCTGCTCACCGAGTTCAAGTCGATGATCCAGCGGACCGACGAGCGGCGGCTCGTTCCCGCACCCCGGCTGACGGACCGTGAGCTGGAGGTGCTCAAGCTGGTCGCCACGGGGATGAACAACCGGGACATCGCCAAGGAACTGTTCATCTCCGAGAACACCGTGAAGAACCACGTGCGCAACATCCTGGAGAAGCTGCAACTGCACTCCCGGATGGAGGCGGTGGTGTACGCGATGCGGGAGAAGATTCTCGAGATCCGGTAGCGCCGCCGGTCAGGCGAGGGCGCGGGCGAGTTCCTGCGTGAGGGGCTCGCGCAGGTCCGGGGCGTCGACGCGTTCCACCCGTACGTCCGTGCAGTCGACCCAGGCCGCCGCCTCGACCAGGGCCCGGGCGACCGCCGGGACCGCCTTCGGGCCGTCCAGGGTGACCTGCCTGGCGACCAGGGTGCGGCCCTCGCGGGCCGGGTCCACGCGGCCGACGAGGCGGCCGCCGGCCAGGACCGGCATCGCGAAGTAGCCGTGGATCCGCTTCTGTCTGGGGACGTACGCCTCCAGGCGGTGGGTGAACCCGAAGAGGCGTTCGGTCCTGGCCCGTTCCCAGACGAGGGAGTCGAAGGGGGACAGGAGGGTGGTGCGGTGGCGGCCGCGCGGGGGTGTCCGCAGGGCCTCCGGGTCGGCCCAGGCCGGTTTCGCCCAGCCCTCGACGGTGACGGGGACCAGCCCGGAGTCGGCGATCACCGCGTCGACCTGGTCGCCCTTGAGGCGGTGGTAGTCGGCGAGGTCCGCGCGGGTGCCGACGCCGAGGGAGCGGCCGGCCAGGCCGACCAGGCGGCGCAGGCATTCGGTGTCGTCGAGTTCGTCGTGCAGGAGGTCGGCGGGGACGGCGCGGTCGGCCAGGTCGTACACGCGTTTCCAGCCGCGGCGTTCGACGCAGACGACCTCGCCGTACATCAGGGCGCGTTCGACGGCGACCTTGGTGCCGGACCAGTCCCACCACTCGCTGGTCCTCTTCGCGCCGCCGAGCTCCGTCGCGGTGAGGGGGCCCTCGGCGCGGAGTTGCTTGATGACCTGGTCGTAGGTGCCCTCGGGGAGGTGGTGGTTCCAGTGGGGGCGGTTGCGGTAGGCGCGGCGGCGGAAGGCGAAGTGGGGCCATTCCTCGATGGGGAGGATGCAGGCGGCGTGGGACCAGTACTCGAAGGCGTGGGGGCGTGCCGCGGGCGCGCCGGGGGACGGCTTCCAGTAGGCGTCCTCGACGGTGGTGCGGCCCACGGCTCCCAGGCGGGCGTAGGGGACGAGTTCGTGGGAGCGGGCGAGGACGGAGATGGTGTCGAGCTGGACGGCGCCGAGGTGGCGCAGGACGCCGCGGACGCCGGCTCTGCGGTCGGGGGAGCCGAGGAAGCCCTGCGCCCGCAGGGCGATGCGGCGGGCTTCGTCTGCGGAGAGCTCTGCGGTCGGGCGCGGGGTCGTCATGGTGCGCACGATAGGCGGTGGGTCTGACAGTGGGGGCCGCGTCCCGGGGCGTCAGTCGTGCGGCCCGCCCGTGGGCGCCGGAAGGTACGGGGCGGTCGACGGCAGGCCCAGGTCCGACGGGAGCAGGGAGCCCACCCAGCAGTCGCGGCGTACCCCCTTGTTGTCGATGGCGGAGCGCAGGGTGCCCTCCAGGGTGAAGCCGGCGTGTTCGGCGACCGCGCGGGAGGCGGTGTTGCCGACTTCGGCGCGCCATTCGACGCGGTCGACGGCGAGGTCGGTGAAGGCCCAGCGGGAGGCGGTGCGGGCGGCCTCCGTGGTGTAGCCGCGGCCGCGGTGTTCCTTGGTGGTCCAGTAGCCGATCTCGGCGGTGCCGAGGGAGCGCATCATGAGGCTGTTGACGCCGACGAGGGTGCCGTCGGGGAGGAACACGCCGAAGGTGAACAGGGTGCCGTCGGCCCAGCCCGCCGGGGCGACCTCCTCGATGAAGGCGCGGGCGTGTTCGGGGAGGTAGGGGGAGGGGATGGTGGTCCAGCGCTGGATGTCGGGGTCCTGGGCGGCGGTGTGGACGGCTGGGGTGTCCTGGGGGCCGACCGGGCGCAGGACGAGGCGGTCGGTGGTGAGCGTGACGGGCTGCATCGGCTGATTCTGCGTGGGGTGCGGGGCGCATGCCACGGTTTTCGCGGCGGGTGAGCGGGTGATCACAATTCGCGCAATTCGTCGGCGGGGGGCGGCACCATCCGCGGGGCCCGGCCGTTGTCCTTTTCGAAGCCGAACGTGAAGTCGTGCGCGGCGGCGTGCGGTCCTCGTCACGCCAGACCTCCCGGCGTGGTGGGGTCCTCGCATACGATGGCCGTTGCTCAGTAAGTCAAATGGAAACCGACCGTCCCAGGCCCGACCGGCAAGGAGACCAACCCCCGTGTCCGTCCTCTCGAAGATCATGCGTGCAGGCGAAGGCAAGATCCTGCGCAAGCTGCACCGCATCGCGGACCAGGTCAACTCCATCGAAGAGGACTTCGTAGACCTCTCCGACGCCGAGCTGCGGGCCCTCACCGATGAGTACAAGCAGCGGTACGCCGATGGCGAGACCCTCGACGACCTGCTGCCGGAGGCGTTCGCCACGGTGCGTGAGGCGGCCAAGCGTGTGCTGGGGCAGCGTCACTACGACGTGCAGATGATGGGCGGTGCCGCCCTGCACATGGGGTACGTCGCCGAGATGAAGACCGGTGAGGGCAAGACCCTGGTGGGTACGCTGCCGGCCTATCTGAACGCCATCTCCGGGGACGGCGTCCACCTCATCACGGTCAACGACTACCTGGCCGAGCGTGACTCGGAGATGATGGGCCGCGTCCACCGGTTCCTGGGACTGAGCGTCGGCTGCATCCTCGCGAACATGACGCCCGCGCAGCGCCGCGAGCAGTACGCCTGCGACATCACGTACGGCACGAACAACGAGTTCGGCTTCGACTACCTGCGGGACAACATGGCGTGGTCGAAGGAGGAGCTCGTCCAGCGCGGGCACAACTTCGCGATCGTCGACGAGGTCGACTCCATCCTGATCGACGAGGCCCGTACGCCGCTGATCATCTCCGGTCCCGCGGACCAGGCCACCAAGTGGTACGGCGACTTCGCGAAGCTGGTGACGCGCCTCAAGCGCGGTGAGGCGGGCAACCCGCTCAAGGGTCTCGAGGAGACCGGCGACTACGACGTCGACGAGAAGAAGCGCACGGTCGCCATCCACGAGGCGGGTGTCTCCAAGGTCGAGGACTGGCTGGGCATCGACAACCTCTACGAGTCGGTGAACACGCCGCTGGTGGGCTACCTGAACAACGCCATCAAGGCGAAGGAGCTCTTCAAGAAGGACAAGGACTACGTCGTCATCGACGGCGAGGTCATGATCGTCGACGAGCACACGGGCCGTATCCTCGCCGGCCGCCGTTACAACGAGGGCATGCACCAGGCGATCGAGGCGAAGGAAGGGGTGGACATCAAGGACGAGAACCAGACGCTCGCCACGATCACCCTGCAGAACTTCTTCCGCCTGTACAACAAGCTGTCGGGCATGACCGGTACGGCGATGACCGAGGCCGCCGAGTTCCACCAGATCTACAAGCTCGGCGTGGTCCCGATCCCGACGAACAAGCCGATGGTCCGCAAGGACCAGTCGGACCTGATCTACCGCACCGAGGTGGCGAAGTTCGAGGCGGTCGTCGACGACATCGCCGAGAAGCACGAGAAGGGCCAGCCGATCCTCGTCGGCACCACGTCGGTCGAGAAGTCCGAGTACCTGTCGCAGCAGCTCAGCAAGCGGGGCGTCCAGCACGAGGTGCTGAACGCCAAGCACCACGAGCGTGAGGCGCAGATCGTCGCCCAGGCCGGCCGCAAGGGTGCCGTGACCGTCGCCACGAACATGGCGGGCCGTGGTACGGACATCAAGCTCGGCGGCAACCCCGAGGACCTCGCGGAGGCGGAGCTGCGGCAGGGCGGCCTCGACCCGGAGGAGCACATCGAGGAGTGGGCCGCGGCCCTGCCGGCCGCCCTGGAGAAGGCCGAGCAGGCCGTCAAGGCGGAGAAGGACGAGGTCGAGGAGCTCGGCGGGCTGTACGTGCTGGGCACCGAGCGGCACGAGTCGCGCCGGATCGACAACCAGCTGCGGGGCCGTTCCGGCCGTCAGGGCGACCCGGGCGAGTCGCGTTTCTACCTGTCCCTGGGTGACGACCTGATGCGGCTGTTCAAGGCGCAGATGGTCGAGCGCGTGATGTCCATGGCGAACGTGCCGGACGACGTGCCGATCGAGAACAAGATGGTCACGCGCGCGATCGCGTCCGCCCAGTCGCAGGTCGAGCAGCAGAACTTCGAGACGCGCAAGAACGTCCTGAAGTACGACGAGGTCCTCAACCGGCAGCGTGAGGTCATCTACGGTGAGCGGCGCCGCGTCCTGGAGGGTGAGGACCTGCAGGAGCAGATCCAGCACTTCATGGGCGACACGATCGACGCCTACGTCACCGCGGAGACCGCCGAGGGCTTCGCCGAGGACTGGGACCTGGACCGGCTGTGGGGTGCGTTCAAGCAGCTCTACCCGGTCAAGGTCACCATCGAGGAGCTGGAGGAGGCGGCCGGGGACCGGGCCGGTCTGACCGCCGAGTTCATCGCCGAGTCCATCAAGGACGACATCCGCGAGCAGTACGAGGCGCGTGAGGCGCAGCTCGGCTCCGAGATCATGCGGGAGCTGGAGCGCCGGGTCGTGCTGTCGGTGCTGGACCGCAAGTGGCGTGAGCACCTCTACGAGATGGACTACCTCCAGGAGGGCATCGGTCTGCGCGCGATGGCGCAGAAGGACCCGCTGGTGGAGTACCAGCGTGAGGGCTTCGACATGTTCACCGCGATGATGGAGGGCATCAAGGAGGAGTCGGTCGGCTACCTGTTCAACCTGGAGGTCCAGGTGGAGCAGCAGGTCGAGGAGGTTCCGGTCGAGGAGGCCGAGCCGGTCGACATGGAGAAGCAGGACGTGGTGCCGGCGCAGGCGAGCGGGCGGCCCGAGATCCGCGCCAAGGGCCTGGACGTGCCGCAGCGGCGGAACCTGCACTTCTCCGCGCCCACCGTGGACGGCGAGGGCGGGACGATCGAGGGCGACCTCGTCGGTGACGAGGAGCCGGTGCGTTCCGAGGCCGACGGTCTCACGCGTGCGGAGCGCCGCAAGCAGGCCAAGACCGGGCGGCGTCGCAAGAAGTAAGGCGCCGGGAGCCTGAGGAGGCTTCGTAGGGCGTGAGGGCCGGGTCACCTGAGGGTGGTCCGGCCCTTCTGCGTGCAGGGCTTTGTGCAGGCTCTCCCCGGGCGTTCGCAGCGCCCGGGGAGAGGCACCCGTCCGGCGTCTGCAGTGCTGTGCCGGGAGAGGCACCCGTCCGGCGTCAGCAGTGCTGTGCCGGGCCGGGAGAGGTCGCCTCTGTGCTTCGCCGGGGCGGGAGGGGGGACGTGACGGGTCAGTCGTCCGCCGGGCGGGGGGTGCGGGGGCCGCCGAGTTCGACGGCCGTGCAGCGCCAGCGGCGGTCGGTGCCGAGTTCCAGGCGGAAGGCCATCGCGCGCAGGCGGTCGCCGGCGCTGATGCGGGCGAAGGCCTCGATGGCGCCGGGGCGGGGCATCTCGTAGCCGATGTCGCGGACGACCGGACGGAGGCCGTGGGTGGTGCGCAGGGGGCCGCGTTCGGCGAGGTGGGCCAGGTCGTCGTAGGCGCGGCCGATGGTGTGGCGGAGCATGGCGTGGACGGGGCGCTGGCCGCTGAGGACGGCGACGAGGAGGTCGGCGAAGAGGTCGGTGGGGCGGGGCTGGGGCCGAGGGGGCTGGGGGACGGGCGTGCGGGAGGTCCGGGCCGGGACGGTGGGGGACTCGGGGCGCGGGGTCGTGCGGGGGGAGCTGCCGTTCGGGGAGCGGGGTGGTGCGCCGGCGGGGCGGCGGGTGTCGCGGCGTCCGGGCGGGCGCGTGCCGGCCGGGCGGGCGGCGGGCGGACGGGCGCCGGGAGTGCGCTGGGCCCTCGTCATGACCTTGTTCATGGGTGTCCCCGTTCGGTGGCTGCCCGGCGGCCAGTCGTCTACCGGGCGGTAACTTCCTGCTGCGGATCTTGTACGGGGATGCGGTGCGTCACCGCAAGACAGCGGAGGGTTCCGGTGACGGGCCGTGCGGATTCACCTATCAGAGTGGCCGGGGCGGGAAAAGCCCTGGAAGGCGCGGTGAGCGGGGTGAATCGGCAGGCGCGGGGCTGACGTGTGCGGGGGCGTGGACCGGGACTCGAAAGGGGGCTCCCGCACGTATCCTGAAGGCGCTCCGGAGGCGTGGACCCCCGTCCTCCCGGGGCCTCGAACGGAGCCTCCGACCAGGAAAGAGCGGCCCACCATGCGCGTCTACGTCCCCCTGACCCTCCCCGGTCTCGCCGAGGCGCACGAGACGGGGCAGCTGGGGGCCGGGCCGCTCGTCGCGTACGCCGTCACGCCCGGGCTGCGCGAGTGGTACCTCTCCGACGACCTGGAGGAGCTGGAGTACGCGGCCCTCAACCGGGCCGCGCTCGCCTCGCTGCGCCTGCTGGCGGCGGACCCGGGCGCGCCGCGTCGGCGGGTCGTCGTCGCCGTGGACGTACCGGACGGCGCGGCCACCGCCGACCCCGACCGGGGGCTCGACCCGGCCGCGCTCGGCGAGGTGCGGGTGGCCACCGCCCTGCCCCTGGCCAAGGCGGCCTCGGTCCATGTCGACGCGGAGGACGCGGAGGCGGACGTGGCCGCCGCGGCCCAGGCGCTGGCGGCGGCGGACGGCGGCGACGACGACGCGCAGTTCGTCGTGGACGGCGCCGAGGACCATGAGCTGCTGTGGTTCGCCACGCAGGAGATCGCCCACCTGGTCGGATCCGGGCACTGAGACCCGTCCGGGCCCGGCCGGCCGACCATCGGAGGGCCGGCGCTCTCTTGATTGTCGGTGGCGGCGGGTACGTTTGCGGACATGGGGAAGTCAGCGGCGCACATCGTCTGGGACTGGAACGGCACACTGTTCCACGACAACGACGCCATCATCGGGGCGACGAACGCGGCGTTCGTCGAGTTGGGGCTGGAACCGATCACGATCGAGCGGTACCGGGCGCTGTACTGCGTGCCGGTGCCGAAGTTCTACGAGCGGCTGATGGGCAGACTGCCCACCGAGGCCGAGTGGGAGCTCATGGATGACGTCTTCCACCGGTACTACGCCGAGCACCGGGTGCGGTGCGGGCTCACCGAAGGGGCGGCCGACCTGCTCGCGCGGTGGCGGTCGGAGGGACGCAGCCAGTCGCTGCTGAGCATGTACGTCCACGAGGAACTCGTTCCGCTGGTGCGCGGTTTCGGGATCGAGCCGCATTTCCTGCGGGTCGACGGGCGGACCGGGCCGTCCGGGGGCAGCAAGGCGGAGCACATGGTGCGCCACCTCATGGCGCTGGCGGGCGTGGACCCCGAGCGCACGGTGGTGATCGGGGACGCCGCCGACGACGCGGTGGCGGCGCTGCACGTGGGGGCGCGGGCCGTGCTCTACACCGGCGGTTCGCACGGCCGGGCCAGCCTCGAGGAGGTGGGTGTGCCGGTGGTGGACTCGCTGGAGGAGGCCGTGGAGGTGGCGGAGCGGATCGCCGCGTGACGCAGGCACCCGGTGGTGGGGTGGAGTGGGGTGGGGTGGGGTGGGGGCGGGGGGGGGGGGCCCGGGGGGGGCCCCCCCCCCCCCCCCCGCCCCCAACCCAAATAAAAAAAGAGGCGCCGCCGGTTGGGGGGGGAAGGGTGTTGTTGAGGATAAAGTGCGGGGGGGGGGGAGAG